>NZ_JANLGY010000023.1 GCF_024653915.1 Sulfuricaulis sp.
AAAAAATGGGGTGAGCGATGGGATTCGAACCCACGACAACCGGAATCACAATCCGGGACTCTAACCAGCTGAGCTACGCCCACCATAACTGATGATCAAGTCACCGGATATTATACCTGCGATGAATCTCTCCGCTCCACTCGGAAATGGCGCGCCCGGCAGGGTGAGGCGGGGTCCTCGTAAACGTCCAGTGGACGTTTACGCCGCCGAACGCCCGGCCATGGAAGGCCGGGCCGGGGCTCCATTGAAGCCAACCGTGTCCCGCCATGGATGGCATGTACAACACATGTATATGTATGGCGCGCCCGGCAGGAATCGAACCTGCGACCCCCAGCTTAGAAGGCTGGTGCTCTATCCGTTGAGCTACGGGCGCCGGCGAAACGCCCGCACATTACATCTCAAGCACCACCATCGTGCAATTGAAAATGGTCGGGGTAGAGGGATTTGAACCCACGACACCCTGCTCCCAAAGCAGGTGCGCTACCAAGCTGCGCTATACCCCGATTGGTACTCACGCCAGACGCTGCTCGTGCGAATCACATCAGCGAGTACTCGCGAATATCGATAGAGCCCGGCCGACGCGAGGCCGGCACTATACGCACCGCTCTCGGGACCGTCAATCTGGCGTGGCTGAATTATAGGCTAAAAAACAAGCATATACGCTTGGCGCGCCGCGGCGGTGCATGCGATGATGCGCCGGGCGCATTCATCCGCACCGTAGCTTGCTATTGACCCGGCACGGTAGTGCTTAGGCGGAGATTTCGACGATGGGAATTCCCCAGTCTTGGTAAACACACTGATATGCCGGGTCAATATCGAAATTATTACTGATTTTCGATTATTGAGGCGGCAAGACGGCCTTGATAGCGATAGAGCAATAATAGACTGGCAGAAATTTTTGAGTTTATTCACGCCGCCTCAATAATCATGAGCGCACGCATCCTCGACGGAAAGAAAATCGCACAACAACTGCGCGCCGAGATCAAACAGCGGGTTGACCGCCGCCTGGCATCAGGCAAACGGCCACCCGGGCTCGCCGTTCTCAAGGTCGGCAACGAAGCCGCCTCAGAGGTCTACGTGCGCAATAAACGCGAGGCCTGTGCCGAAGCCGGGTTTATCTCTTTTGATTACGACTTGCCACTGGATATTTCCCAGGAAAAAATCCTGTCCCACATCGACCGATTGAATACAGACCCGGATGTGGACGGCATCCTGGTGCAGCTGCCGCTGCCGAAGCACATCGATCAGACAGTCATCATCGAAAGCATCAATCCTGCCAAGGATGTTGACGGATTTCATCCTTACAACATCGGCCGACTGGCCCAGCGTATGCCGCGTTTACGGCCCTGCACACCGTTCGGCATCATGCGCCTGCTCCAAGCCACCGGCGAGGCGCTGGAAGGCAAGGAGGCCGTCGTGGTGGGCGCCTCCAATATCGTCGGACGTCCCATGTCGCTCGAGCTGCTGCTGGCCGGCTGCACCGTTACCACTTGCCACCGCTACACCAAGAATCTGGCTGGGCATGTCGCCCGTGCTGATGTGCTCGTGGTCGCCGTGGGTAAACCCGGAATGGTTAAGGGTGATTGGATCAAGCCTGGCGCCATGGTCATCGACGTCGGCATCAACCGCTTGCCCGACGGCAAGCTGGTAGGCGACGTGGAATATGACGCAGCCAGACAGCGCGCCGGATGGATCACGCCAGTGCCGGGCGGCGTCGGACCGATGACCGTGGCCACGCTACTGCTCAACACACTGGAAGCCGCGGAGGAGCGCGACAAAGGATGATAGAATTGCGTCCGCTCCCGTTGCAAAAGAGATAATTCCGTCGTGGCCAACAGCAAAATTTCATCCCCGCATCCCGCTTCATCGTTGCTGCTGCATATTGATACAGCCTGCCTGTATCGCGACAGCATAGGCACAGAAGGCGTGGACAGGAGCGAAATCGAATCTCTCGCGCCTGAACTTCACCGCATACACCAGACACTGACAAAAAAGTCCGCGGGCGGACTGGATGCCGAGTTCGCCTGTCTCAGCTTGCACAACACCATGCCGGAATCATTGCCGCCAATCGAAGCGGCGGCGGAGCAGCTGCGCCGTTTCGAGGATATCGCTGTCATCGGCATTGGCGGCTCCAGCCTCGGCGCCAAGGCCGTGCATCAGGCGCTCGAAATGGATATGCCGGGCCCTGCTCTCCCCCGGCTGAATTTTCTGGAAAATATCAATCCGCGCCAATTAGACAAGTTGCTGCGCAACTGGAGCGCCGAAAAAACGGCCATCATCGCTATCAGCAAGTCCGGCGGAACGATTGAAACGGTTATCCAGTTTTTGATTGTGCGCGCATGGCTCGAAAAACAGCTCGGGGCGGACAAAGCGCGTCATCACCAGTGGCTGATCACCGATCCGGCGCAGGGATGGCTGCGCGAACTGGCCCAACGCGAGGGAACAGCGTCACTGCCAGTACCGCCCAGGGTGGGTGGGCGTTTTTCGGTCCTCACGGCAGTGGGGCTATTGCCGCTGGCCGTGGCGGGGGTGGATATTCACCGCCTGCTCGCCGGCAGCGCTGCCAACGCGGCGCGTTGTGTCAGCGACAATCCCCTGGAAAACCCGGCATTGGAAATGGCCGCGCTGTTTTACCTGCTGGATACCAAACACAACAAGCGTGTATCGATCATGATGCCGTACGCCGATCCGTTGCAACTCTTCGGCGACTGGTACCGCCAGCTATGGGCAGAATCTCTCGGCAAGATCCGTGGCGGACAGCAGGACGGATCTCCTGCTGGAACATTACCGGTAACAGCCCTGGGCACGGTGGATCAACACAGTCAGATGCAGATGTATCTCGAGTCGCGGCGCGACAAGATTTTCACTTTCATGGCGATCAACGATTGGGGCCAAAATCTTCCTATCCCGCTATCCAGCGCGGACAAAAAATATTTTCCCTATCTGGAAGACAAGCGCATGCAGGATGTTCTCGATGCCGAATTCCGCGCCACCGTACAGGTGATCTCCGATACCGGCCACCCGAACATGACCCTGCGCCTGCCCAGGCTTGATGCCCACGTGCTGGGTCAATTGATCGATCTATACCAGCGTGCCACGGTCTATGCCGGTCTGCTGTATGGTATCAATCCGTTGGATCAGCCCGCCGTAGAAAAAGGCAAACAGTTGGCCATCAAGCTCCTCAGCGGTGGCCACTAGCCGCAAAACCGGTCCACGCCGTACTGTCCGTGCGGCAGATAAACTCAAAAAGCTTTATCGCCGCTGGCGCAGTGGCCACAATGCTTTGTCCGATTTACTGTGGACCAAAACACTGCGGACCTCATCCTATGCCAGCGCCCTGCCATTAAAAGACCAAACACAACTGCGTCTGCTCGCGACGCAAATTCTGCGCATCAAATCCTTCGAAGGAGCTTCAGGACTCAATGTGAGCGAAACAATGCGTGCGCGCATCGCGCTGCATGCCAGCATTCCTATTCTCAATATCGGGCTCGATTACTATGCCGATTGGACTTCGATCGTGATCTATCCGGGCGATTTTCGTGTGCACGACGAGTACATGGATGAACACGGCGTCGTGCATCGCGAAATCATGGATCTTTGCGGTCAGTCCCTGTCCCAGGGCCCGATCGTGTTGTCATGGGAAGCGATGCGGGAGGAGGATGAGACACCCGCCGATCATGATCTCGTGATCCACGAATGTGCGCACAAGCTGGACGTACTCAACGGCGATGCCAACGGATTTCCCCCGCTGCACGCGGACATGGTGACACGCGCTTGGGCGCGCGACTTCCATGCCGCCTACCATCAGCTATGCTCGGAACAGGATACGCGCGGCGCCAGCCGCATCGACCCTTACGCCACGGAGGACCCGGCGGAATTTTTCGCCGTCATGAGCGAGACCTTTTTTACCGCCCCACATCTCGTTTACGAAAATCATCCGGCCGTGTATAAGCACTTGCAGCGTTTCTATCACCAGGATCCCCATTCGATCATGAAACAACGATAAACGATGATTCCACTGCACGACGACAATCCCACGACCATCAAGCCACTGCTGACGGTAATCTTTATCGTTGCCTGCTCGCTGGTTTTCCTGTGGCAACTGTCGCTCGGCGCGCGTGGTTTCGAAATGGCCGTGTATCGCCTTGGCGCTATCCCGGCCATGCTGTTCGGTGACAAGACGCTTCCCCCGGAGCTGGCCATGGTCCCACCGACGCTGACGGTGTTCACCTCCATGTTTATGCACGGCGGCTGGATGCACCTCATCGGCAACATGCTGTATCTCTGGATCTTCGGGAATAATATTGAAGACTCCATGGGCCACGGGCGTTTCGTGATTTTCTATTTGTTGTGCGGGGTCGCCGCCGTGTTCGCCCAGGCGCTGCCCAACGCCGATTCCACGATCCCCATGATCGGCGCCAGCGGTGCGATTTCCGGCGTTCTCGGCGCCTACCTGCTACTCTTCCCACGCGCGCACGTGCTGGTGTTGATACCCCTGGGCGTTTACATGCGCACCATGCGCCTGCCGGCCATGGTGGTGCTGGGTTTCTGGTTCGTGCTGCAACTGGTTAATTCGGTGCTCGCCGATCCCGGCAAGGGCGGCGTGGCCTTTGGCGCGCACATCGGCGGCTTCATCGCTGGCATGGTGTTGTTACCGCTGTTCAAATACCGTCACGTGCGGCTGTTCGCACCGCCGCGGCATTAACAAAACATGATTTTAATTAGAACCGCCAAGACGCCAAGAACGCCAAGTTTTTTAGATTTTTCTTGCTTTTCTGGCGCCTTGGCGTCTTGGCGGTTAAACTTCAATATCATTTTTCATCGCAGACTGGGGAAATTGTTATGCGGCAGTACCTCGACCTGATGCGCCATGTTATGCAACACGGTACGCGCAAAGATGATCGTACGGGCACCGGCACGCTTTCCGTATTCGGCCACCAGATGCGCTTCGACCTGGCTCAGGGATTTCCTCTCCTTACCACCAAGAAGGTTCACACCAAATCCATCATCCACGAGCTGTTGTGGTTCCTGCGCGGCGATACCAACATTCGCTATCTGAAGGAGCACGGCGTCAACATCTGGAATGAATGGGCCAATGAAAACGGCGATCTCGGCCCGGTTTACGGCTCCCAATGGCGCTCCTGGCCCACAGCCGATGGCCGTCAGATTGACCAGATTAGCCAGGTGGTGCGGGACATCCGTCAAAACCCGGATTCGCGCCGCCTGATTGTCAGCGCCTGGAACGTGGCCGAGATCGAACGCATGGCGCTGCCTCCCTGTCATTTGTTGTTCCAGTTCTACGTGGCCGAGGGCCGGCTCTCCTGCCAGCTGTATCAGCGCAGCGCCGATATTTTCCTTGGCGTGCCATTCAACATTGCCTCGTACGCCCTGCTCACAAAGATGATTGCCCAGGTCACCGGCCTCAAGCCGGGTGAATTCATCCACACGCTCGGCGATGCCCATCTCTACATGAACCATCTCGAGCAGGTCCAGACACAACTCGCGCGTGAACCGCGCCCGCTACCCTCCATGCGCCTGAACCCTGAAAGAATCTCGTTGTTCGATTTCGAATACGACGATTTCGAGCTGCTGAACTACGACCCCCATCCCTCCATCAAGGCCCCGGTGGCGGTGTAATTCCGGTGTCACGGGCAAGGCGCGTTTCGCTCATCGCCGCCATGGCGGAGAACCGCGCAATCGGAGTCAACAACGCGCTCCCCTGGCGCTTGCCGGCCGACCTCAGGCATTTCCGGCAACTCACCACTGGTCATCACGTGATCATGGGGCGGCGCAACTATGAATCCATCGGCAAGCCGCTGCCCGATCGCACCAATATCGTTGTCACACGCAATCCCGCCTATCAGGCGCCGGGGTGCCAGGTAAAGCACTCGCTGGTGGATGCGCTGCAAGACATCCACGGCGATACGGAAGTATTTGTCATCGGCGGAGCGGAGATTTATCGTCAGGCGATGGGCGATGCCAACCGTCTTTACCTGACGCTGGTTCACGCCGATATCAGCGGAGACACTTTTTTTCCGGAGTTCAATGCGCACGAATGGATCGAGATCAGCCGCACACGCCATGAGGCGGACGAAAAGCATCCCTATGCGTACAGTTTCGTGACTTATGACAGGAAAAACAGTGAATGAAGCGTTTAATCGCCATGTTGCTGATTCTCATCCTGCCCACACTGGCCGAGGCCGCCGGTCCACTGGTGCCGCAAGATAACAACAGCACCCTGGACTTCTCGCTTCGATTGGCGCGCTCCAATATCCCGCTCGACTACGGCAATCGCACCCACGACACCACCAGCCGCTGGCTGGGCGTTAGCCTGCGCGAGAAGGCCGGTAAACGCGTGACGCTGGGGATGTACGGCGGATATGCCTGGCTTACCCAGGCCAACAATCCCGTGACGGCCGGTATCGAACTCGGTGGATTCCATGCCGGTTTCTCCTTGCACGGCATTCTGTTGGAGGGCCAACGCGCCTTTTTGTACGGCGCACTCGATTACTCCTATCAGAAGGTGGATCACAAAAGCGATCTCCAGACGGTCGTGATCGATTGGGTGCAACCGCAAGCGCAGCTCGGCGTCGTGCTGACGTTAGCGCAAAAATGGCGCCTCTACGGTGGTGGAAACTACGGCAAAATAGACGGCGAGGAACGCGCCAGCGGATCGGTTAATCACACGCTGACGTTCGAACGTGGCGCGCAGTCCGGGGGGTTTCTTGGTTTTGACCTGAACGTGGAAACGGACGGTTATATCGGCGTCGAAGCCCGATCAGGCCTGATGCGCGGCGGGGAAATTTATTTTAAGCGAAGATTTTGAGCGGACTTCGAAAGGCCAGAAAACAACAATTCACAGGATTTACAGGAATTTTTGATTCTAAAATCTTTAATCCTGTTAATCCTGTCTATTTATTTCGTTAGAGCCTTAAGCGATCTGGGACGAAAGTTCCTGCGCCTGTTTCTTCTGCGCTTCACTGCCTTCCACCATCACTTCCTGCAGAATGCTGCGAGCACCTTCGGCATCACCCATGTCGATGTAGGCCTTGGCAAGATCAAGTTTCGTGGCGGCTTCATCCCACTGCGCGGAAGATTCACCTTCGCCAGCGGGCGCTTCCAGGCTCACCTCGGTCTCGACGGCGGACGCGGCAGGTGCTTCATCGCCACCGATATCGAAATTGAGTCCGCTGTCCGCTGAACTGCCCATATCGAACGAATCGATGCTGGGTTCCTGTTTGGCCGTGGACGGCGATTCCGGCATGGCAACCGAGAAATCATCGCCATCAGCGGGCTTGGCTGCCTTTGCCGCGGGTGTATCGATGTCAAAATCAAAATCGCCGGCCATTTCTGTTTTTGCTGTTTCGGTCGCAGAGGCCTGGAAATCAATACCCGCGGGCGCCGCCTTGGCGGCAGATACAGGCTGGGCGGGTGCCGCGCCCGATGGGGCCTTGCCTGGTGCTCCACCACGGAACATCGGGTTGTCCGGATTGAGCTTGCGCCCCATTTCTTCAACCTTGTCCCAGATCTTGCCACCACGTCCACCTTGCGTGGCGTAGAGTTCTTCTGCCAGCGTTTCGAACGCGGAAATATCATTACGCTGGTGATAGATCTCAAGCAGCTTGAGCTTGATCTCCTGGCGGTCAGGATTCTTGACCATGGCCTCTTTGAGAATTTCCTCGGCCGTTTCGTCGCGTCCGTAAGCAAGGTAAACCTCGGCCTCGGCAATCGGGTCCACTTCATCGGTGTGGATGTTGCCCATACCACCCTGGCTGAAGTCGCTGAGGAACGAAGTATCACCACCGGTGGTCGCGGCCGCCGGTTGCTGGCCCGCTACGGTGCCGGTGGTCGCCGGCTGTTCGGTGCTGATGGCATCGGCCGAGAGAATACTTTCTTCGAATTCGGCGATGGACTTCTGGCGCCGGCGAAAATAGACCAGCATGATGCCGCCGCCAAACAGAACCACGATACCTATAACAGCCGGCATCAACAGATCGCCTTGCACCGCCTCAAGCACGGTGGCCAGAAAATCCTTTTCTTCCGGTGCTGCAACCGGAAGCGGTGCCTTCTTCTTTAGCGCGGCAGGTGCCGGCTTGGCAGGCGGCAACGGCTCGATCTTTGCTTTCTCTTCTGATGCAGGCGCAGCGGCTTTTTCCAGCTGCTTGGGGGCGGCTTCCGGCGGTTTGACGACGGGTTCCGCCGGCTTGGTTTCAGCCGGCTTGGGCTGCTGAGCCAAACTCTGGTTTTCCAGCTCGATCAAGCGCGACTCTTTCTTCAGCTGCGACCGCACCAGACCAACCTTGTCGCTGAGATCCTTGTTTTCTAGGCGCTTGGATTCCAGGGATTCTTCCAGCGTAACGGCACGATCCGCCAGTGCCTGCTGCTCACGGGCCGTCGCTTCCTTGGCAGATTCTTTTTCAGATACAGCCTTGTCCGGCGTGCTCTTTTCCTGCTGCAGGGTGTTGCGCACGATCTTGAGCAACTCGTCCTGCTTGCCTTTGTCCGTTACCGTCGGCGCGACCTTTGACGGCTTTGCCAATTCTTTCTTGGGTTCTGGCGCCGGCACAGGCATCTCCGGTGCTGCCTCCGGTACCACTTCGGACGCTTCCGCTAGTTTGACGGCGCCACTCGCGCTTGCCAGTTTCAACTTGTATTCCTGCCAGGCATCGTACTGCGCCCGAAACTCTCGGCGCGCCTGCGAGGTCGTGACCGAGTCCATTTCCGTGCGCTCGGGCATCTTGAGGATTTTTCCCGCTTTCAGATTGTTGACGTTGTTACCGAAAAAAGCGTCCTTGTTGGTGCGGTAGATTGCCAGGATCATCTGTTCGACGCTCACGTCGCGATTGTCGGCGCGCGCCTTTTCAGCGATCGTCCACAGCACGTCGCCCCGCTTGACACTGTAATCCGACATCTGCGCCATCACCGGAACGGGCACCGGCTTGGTTTCAGGTTCCATTATTGGCGGCGACTCCTCTTTGGGAGTCGCTTCCAGAGGTTCTACTTTCGGTGCGCCGGGCTCTTCCGGCGCAACGCCCTGGGCCACGTCCGGCGGCCCGAGTTTTGTCTCATCCGGCATCACCTCTGAGGGCGGTGCTTCTCTGGCAACTTCTTCTTGGGGGGGTGCGGCTTCGGCTTTCAGTTCCTCGGGTGCTTTCGGTTCTTCCGGCTTGGCGACGATGGGCGGGATTTCTTCTTTTGCCATTTCCGCCTGGGGTGCTTCGGCTACGGGAGCGGGTGGCTGTATTTCCCGCATAGGTGTCGATTCAGGTTCTGGCGCGACAGCGACAGGTTCTGGTACGGTGGCGACAGGTTCCGGCGCGGGCGGCGTCACTACGGGTGTTTCAACGGGAGCGGCCTTGCCAGTGATCTTGTAGGGCGGATCAATCAGCGCCGTGTATTCGCGTACAAGGAGGCCACCGGGCCATTCAACTTTCAGCAGCAGATGCAGGAAGGGCTCGTTAATCTGTTGCTCGGTGCGAAGCTGAAGGAAATGACGGCCATCGGATTTCCGATCGACCACGAATTTAAGTTCAGACAGAAACGGAAGGCGCTCCACCCCCGCATCATTGAAATCAGAACGCGACGCCAGCGTAACGCTAAGCCCTTTCAACTCTTTCTCGGTGATGGAGGTAAGTTCGATCTCGGCATTGAGTGGTTCATTCAAAGCAGAGAGAACTTTTAATTTGCCCAATGCCAGCGCATGACTAACAGCCGGGAGCAACGCCATGATGCCGACCAGCATCCATTTTGAGATGAGCGCTATTCCCCTCCTGTTCCGAAACATTCTGTACACCCCTTTTGTAGTCAACGGGCTTCCTTGTCTAAAGGCCTTATAAGACCGGGAGTTAGGCAAATAAACAGCAATACTCTTTACAAACCTCAACTAACTATAGCGTACAGAAGATTATTTACCAGACATCCCGTTAGCGGCATACAGTCCTACACCCCTGAATTTGCCTGTATTAATGCGCCAGCCACTGCACCACTGCCAGAACGATCCGCGCCATTTTTCGGCCAGATCTGGCGCATTTTCAGCTTTCTATTTTATATAGTCGCGCACCCGATCGACATCAATGTGCCGGAGAAGCCGCATTTCAGGCGGGGAAAACCGGAATATCGAAATTCAACGGTGGTCCAGCAGGATGCGCAACATGCGCCGCAACGGTTCAGCCGCTCCCCAAAGCAGCTGGTCGCCGACCGTAAAGGCGCCCAGATATTCCTGGCCCATATTCAGTTTGCGCAGGCGCCCCACGGGTACGGTGAGCGTGCCCGTCACCGCTGCCGGGGTGAGTTCGCGCATGCTCTTGTCGCGCTCGTTCGGAATGACTTTCACCCACGCATTGTGCGCCGCCAGCATGGCATTGATCTCGTCGAGCGGCACATCTTTCCTGAGCTTGATGGTCATCGCCTGACTGTGACAGCGCATGGCGCCGACACGCACGCAGATGCCGTCAATAGGAATCGGCTGCTCGGAACGACCGAGGATCTTGTTGGTCTCGGCCTGGCCTTTCCATTCCTCCTTCGACTGGCCGCTATCGAGCTGCTTGTCGATATAAGGAATGATCGAACCCGCCAGCGGAACGCCAAAGAATTCCTTCGGGTACTTGTCGCTGCGGATGTGATCGGCGACCGCGCGGTCAATATCCAGAATCGCCGAAGCCGGGTCGTCGAGCTTGCTCTTCACAATGGCATGGACGCTACCCATCTGCTTCACCAGCTCACGCATGTTATTGGCGCCCGCACCCGAGGCGGCCTGATAGGTCATCGAAGTCATCCACTCGATAAGATTGGCCTTGAACAACCCGCCAAGCGCCATGAGCATGAGCGACACCGTGCAGTTGCCACCGATATAATTCATCACGCCGTTCTTGAGTCCGGCCTTGATGATCTCATTATTAAGCGGATCGAGAATGATAATGGCATCCTTGTCCATGCGCAGGCTGGAGGCCGCGTCAATCCAGTAGCCCTTCCAGCCGGCAGCGCGCAGTTTGGGAAATATTTCCGAGGTATAGTCACCGCCCTGACAGGTGATGATGACATCCATCGCCTTCAGCTCGTTGATGTTCTTGGCGTCCTTGAGCGGCGGCACATCCTTGCCGATCGCGGGACCCTTGCCGCCGACGTTCGACGTGGTAAAGAACACCGGCTCGATGTGATCGAAATCCTTTTCCGCCTGCATGCGGCCCATCAGCACCGAACCCACCATGCCGCGCCAACCTACCAGTCCCACCCGCTTCATAATCGTGTCCTCACTTCAAAAAGTTTTGAGATATGAGTGTTTAGTGTTGAGTTAAGGAGCGCCCTCTGCGCGCAACAAGAACTAAGCACTTAACACTAAAAACTAAACACTCGTTCAGGCGCCAAGCGCCTGAACGATCGCGTCGCCCATTTCCTCCGTGCCAACTTTTTTCATTCCGTCGGTGTAAATATCGCCTGTGCGCAAACCCTGATCGAGCACGCTGGAAACCGCCTTTTCTATTTTCCCGGCGAGCGACGCTTCGTTGAGCGTGTAGCGCAACATCATGGCCACGGAGAGTATCGTCGCCAGGGGATTAGCCACGCCCTTGCCGGCAAGGTCCGGCGCGGAACCGTGAATCGGCTCGTACATACCCTTGTTGGCGGCATCGAGCGAGGCCGAGGGCAACATGCCAATGGAACCCGTCAGCATGGCCGCCTCGTCCGACAGGATATCGCCGAAAATATTGCCGGTCACGATGACGTCAAATTGCTTCGGCGCGCGCACCAGCTGCATGGCGGCATTGTCCACGTACATATGGCTCAATTCCACGTCAGAATAATCCTTGCCAACGCGCAGCACCACGTCGCGCCACAGGCCGGAGGTTTCCAGCACATTGGCCTTTTCCACCGAGCAGAGTTTCTTGCGGCGCTTGCGCGCGGCATCGAAGGCCACGCGCGCCACACGATCCACTTCGTGCTCGGCATAGACCATGGTGTTGTACCCCTGACGTTCCCCGCTCTCAAGCGTGCGCACACCACGCGGCTCGCCAAAATAGATATCGCCCGTTAGTTCGCGCACGATCAGGAGATCGAGCCCCGCCACAATCTCAGGCTTGAGCGTCGAGGCCGAGGCCAATTGCGGATAAAGAATCGCGGGACGCAGATTGGCGAACAGCTTGAGTTCCGAACGCAATCTCAGCAGGGCTTTTTCCGGACGCAGCTCGCGCGGCAACGTATCCCACTGGGTGCCGCCCACGGCCCCAAGTAACACGGCATCCGCCTGTTGCGCCAGTTTCAGCGTCGCACCCGGGAGCGGGTGCTTGTTTGCCTCATAGGCCGTCCCGCCCACGAGAGCCGATTCCATCTCGATTTTGAGGCCGAAATCCTTGCGCAGGCGCTCAAGAACTTTGACCGCCTCGGCCACTACTTCGGGCCCAATGCCATCTCCCGGCAATATCGCAATTTTTTTGGTCATGTTCGTCCTTTTATTTCGCGAAGAGCCACGGCGCTTCTTTGCGGCGCCGCGCTTCAAAAACCTTAATCTCGTCCATATGCTGGAGCGTAAGACCGATTTCGTCGAGACCGTTCAACAAGCAGTGCTTGCGGAAGGCGTCGATCTCGAATTTGAATACCTTGCCCGCGGGTGTTACTACGGTCTGCGCGGCAAGATCTACCGTGAGCCGGTAGCCCGGCATCGCTTCGGTTTCCCGGAACAACTGGTCAACGGCAGCGGCATCAAGCACGATCGGTAGTAAACCATTCTTGATACTGTTGTTGTAAAAAATATCAGCATAACTTGGCGCGATGATCGCGCGGAAACCGTAATCCACTAACGACCATGGCGCATGTTCGCGCGAAGAACCGCAACCGAAATTGTCGCGCGCCAGCATTACCTGCGCGCCATGGTAACGCGGCTGATTCAGCACAAAGTCCGGATTGATGCGACGCTGGCTGTGGTCCATGCCCGGTTCGCCCGGGTCGAGATAGCGCCAGTCGTCGAACAGGTTCGGCCCGAAACCCGTGCGATGAATCGACTTCAGATACTGCTTGGCAATGATCGCATCAGTATCAACGTTGCCGCGATCCAGCGGCATCACAAGACCCGTCAGTTTTTCAAACTTTTGCATAAAAAATATTTAATAAGTTTTCCACCGCAAAGGCGCGAAGGACGCAAAGGTTAACAAGGTGGATTTCTGCTTTAACCATTTTTGAAATTCTTTGCGCTCTTTGCGTCTTTGCGGTGAATTTAGAGATCTCTAATATCCACAAAATGTCCGGCGATGGCCGCGGCGGCGGCCATCGCCGGACTCACGAGATGGGAGCGTCCGCCGGCCCCTTGGCGGCCCTCAAAGTTGCGGTTCGATGTTGAAGCGCAACGTTCGCCCGGTTCGAGCCGGTCGGCGTTCATGGCCAGGCACATGGAGCATCCCGGTTCACGCCATTCAAAACCGGCGGCGCGAAAAATTATATCCAAGCCTTCTTTTTCGGCCTGAACTTTCACCAAACCGGAACCCGGCACTACCAGCGCTAGCTTGATGCTGTTGGCGATCTTCCTGCCTTTCACCACCGCGGCGGCAGCGCGCAAATCTTCAATGCGCGAGTTGGTGCAGGAACCGATGAAAATCTTGTCGAGAAAAATATCGCGCATGGCTGTTCCCGGTTTGAGGCCCATGTACTGGAGCGCCCGTTGCATGCTGCCACGTTTGATGGAATCGGTTTCCTTGTCCGGATCGGGCACCGTGCCGTCTACCGGCACCACCATCTCGGGCGAAGTGCCCCACGTGACCTGTGGTTTGATGTCGGCAGCCTGGAGCACCACGTCCTTGTCGAACTTCGCATCCGCATCGCTCGTCATGCCGTGCCACGCGACCACTGCCTTGTCCCACATGTCGCCTTTCGGCGCGTAAGGTCGGCCACGGAAATATTCGATGGTCTTTTCATCCACGGCAATCATCCCGGCGCGCGCGCCGGCTTCGATGGCCATGTTGCACACCGTCATGCGGCCTTCGACGGAAAGTTCTCTGATCGCGTCGCCGGCAAACTCGATAGCATGGCCGTTACCGCCGGCGGTGCCAATCTTCCCGATGATCGCAAGCACAATATCCTTGGCGGTGATGCCGGCGGGAATTTTTCCCTCGACCCGCACGCGCATGTTCTTGGCTTTCTTCAAGATCAGACATTGCGTCGCGAGCACATGCTCAACCTCGGAAGTGCCGATGCCGAAGGCGAGCGCGCCGAAGGCGCCATGCGTCGAGGTATGCGAATCGCCGCACACCACAGTCATGCCGGGCAGCGTCGCGCCCTGTTCCGGACCAATCACGTGCACGATCCCCTGGCGCGCATCGTTCATGGCGAATTCGGTAATGCCGTAGTCGTGGCAATTCTGATCGAGGGTTTCCACCTGCAAGCGCGACACCGGATCGGCAATGCCGCGGGCACGGTCCGTGGTCGGGACGTTGTGGTCGGCGGTGGCAAGATTCGCGTCCACGCGCCAGAGCTTGCGGCCGGCGAGGCGCAGCCCCTCGAAGGCCTGCGGGCTGGTCACTTCGTGCACCAGATGGCGGTCGACATAGAGCAGGCTGGTGCCGTCATCGTTATGACGCACCACATGCGCATCCCAGAGCTTGTCGTAAAGGGTGTTTCCGGCCATGTCTGCCACTACGTATGAATACTTGCGCAAATATTAGGCAGGATCTATAAATAACACAAATTCATGTTTATAATATAAACTATTCCATTAAGTTATGGACATCTCCGCCTTGCAAGCCTTTCTGGCCGTGGCCGAATCCGGGTCATTTTCCCGCGCGGCTGAACGGATTTACCTGACCCAGCCCGCCATCAGCAAGCGCATCGCCACGCTCGAAAAAGAGCTCGACGCCCGCCTGTTCGATCGCATTGGCCGCGGTATCCACCTCACCCCGGCCGGCGAGGCCCTGCTCTCCCGCGCCCGCAACGTGCTGAAGGAACTCGAAGACGTGAAGCGCGGCATTACCAATCTCTCTGGTGACATCGCCGGGGAATTGCTGGTCGCCACCAGTCATCACATCGGTTTGCACCGGCTGCCGGGGCTGCTCAAGCGCTTTCACGAAACCTACACCCAAGTGCGCCTGAATTTGCAATTCATGGATTCCGAAAAGGCCTGCCAGGCGGTGGCCCGCGGCGATCTGGAGCTGGCGGTGGTCACGCTCCCGCCCAAGGTTGCTGCGCCCCTGAAAACAGAGAAGATCTGGGACGATCCGCTGGATATCGTCGTTAGCCCCGGGCACCCGCTGGCGCGGGAATTGCACGTATCTTTCAGCAGATTGCTGGATTACCCGGCCATTCTTCCGGGGCCCGGCACTTATACCCGGGAGATCATCCTGAATGCCTTCGGCCGTCTGCGCGACCGCATTCAGGTCGGGATGGCCACCAACTATCTGGAAGTGCTGAAGATGCTGGCGGCGATTGGTCTCGGGTGGAGTGCCTTGCCACGTACTATGATTGATTCAGGGCTGAGTGTGATCCAGCTTGAAAAGGGAGAGATAAAACGCGAACTGGGTATTGTCACTCACGAGAAACGCACAATTTCCAATGCCGGACAGGCCATGATACGAATAATTCGGGAAAACAAAACGCAATGAATTTTAAAGAGTTACTGGAACAGCTGGAAGAACGTCTGGGTTAT
Organism: Sulfuricaulis sp.; assembly: GCF_024653915.1. Lineage (NCBI taxonomy): Bacteria > Pseudomonadati > Pseudomonadota > Gammaproteobacteria > Acidiferrobacterales > Acidiferrobacteraceae > Sulfuricaulis > Sulfuricaulis sp. The sequence goes on from NZ_JANLGY010000023.1 coordinate 15,623, forward strand.
CACCAATTTCCGGTGAACCCCGCGGCGACCAATATCAAAGACGTGTTTGAGGGCAGCCCACTGCACCACGACATCATGACGCGTCTGGTGCGCGCGATTTTTGTCTCGAACGCCTGCCGCCGCCTGACCGATCCGGTGAATCTGGACAGAACCCTTCTGGCGCTTACGCCGATCCGTCAGGAAGTCCTGCGCGCCGCGCGCACGGATGTCGATCTCTACCGCGTGCTCGACGAACTCGGTGCTGTATTGGGCAAAATCTTCGCTGAAGGCACGCCCGTCATAAAGGTCGTCTCTCCGGTGATACGGCGCACTGCCGAGATCATTCCGCTCTCCGCCTATCGCCACCTGCGCAAGCTCAAGTCTTCGGCTTAATTAGAAACCAGGCTACCAGAAACGCCAGCCCTGCTGCGGCGGCGGCAATATTGAAAGTAACGGTCGGGCCCAGCGTGGCCCAGGTATGACCACTGTATAAGCTTCCCACCGCCCCGCCAATTCCAAAGCTCAGACTTCCATAAATCGCCTGTCCGCGATGCTGATGTTTTCCCGTGAAAAAACGATGCACGAGTTGAATCGCCGTGGCGTGAAAACTGCCGAAGGTCGCGGCGTGCATGGCCTGCGCCAGTACCAGCACGGACATATTTTCCGGAAAATGACCGATCAGCAGCCAGCGCACGGCGGCGAGAAAGAAACTCGCGATCAGCACCGCGCGCAGCGATACACTCGTAAGCAGGCGCTGCATCAACAGGAATACGCCTATTTCGCACAGCACGGCAAACGCCCACAGCATACCGATCACGGTTTTCGAATAGCCGTGACTCTCCAGATAAATGGAATAAAAGGTGTAGTAAGGACCGTGACTGATCTGCATGAGCAGACAGGCCAGCAGAAAAAAGAACACACCCGGTTGCCATAAGGCATCGCGGAACCGCCCCGCCGGTTCGACAGTGCCTTTCATTTCCGATTCCGGCAAGGTTTGGCTGAACAGCCAGATGCCCAGCATCAGCGACAGTAGCGACGGCAGCACCCACCACGTTCCGCGCGCGTCGATCACCGGACCAAGCGCAATTACTGAAACAATAAATCCAATCGAACCCCACAGACGCACGCGCCCGTATGCACCCGGCTGCGCCGCCGTGTGTTGCATGACGAACACTTCGAGCAGCGGCAACGAGGCGTGCCAGAAAAAACTGAACAGCAGCATGACCGCCGCCAGCCACCAGAAAGATGTTCCGAAGAAGACGCCGCTGAACGCTGCGAACGTCAGGAACGAAGCCAGCCGCACCACCGCCATGCGCTGCTCGCGATGATCGGCGATCCAGCCCCACACCACCGGCGCCACGATGCGCGAGAACATGAGAATGGCGACGAGGTTACCGATGTCCACCGGCGCGAAGCCAACGGACTGGAGATACAAACTCCAGTACGGCACCAGCACGCCAAGGGTGGCGAAGTAGAAAAAATAAAAACCGGAGAGGCGCCAGTAAGGCATGGAATTAGCGACGGCTTGGCTAGAAAGAAGTTGGTAAAAATAGAATGGTACTTGATTGGTTACCCAAGCAAGACGGGTTAGCTCAGAGGCTCTTCCGGTGTTTAACGTTCGACATCGAGCGGTAGCAACCGGCAAGCCGGTTGCTACCGCTCGATGTCGGGGCTATGCGTCCCTGCTTTCATACGCTTCCGCCCAACAGACCATCTCGGAAAGGACGCTATGAACGGGGCGGCCCGTAATCATGAAGCGGCTACCGTTTCTCCATACGCCGAGGTTAAAGGCACCCATAGCGGACTCATGAAGTGGGTAGTACTGGTTGGCAGGCTCCTGATGCATGTCGTCCATTACGAGAAGACGCTTCGGTCCGAGAGGGAAGCTCACTATGACACCAGGAGTGCCCAAGCCAAAGGTCGGACGCGACTGGTGCTGCAGTACAACAGGCTTGTCTGTGGTCACGAAGACATCTCGCTCCGTCATGACTATTGACCAGCGCTTTCGCATCAGCAACTCTGCGGTGCGGATGGCTTCAGATTCGATGACATGGATGAAGAAGCGATCATGATCATTCTTGGCCCAGTTTCGGTACTTGTGCCATTCGGTGGCATTTAGTTGATGAACTACGCCTGAAACCTCGATGGTCTCAACGTCGGGTGTTCCGTCCGGCTTTGTGGGTGCGTCCTCGAATAGCTGGATGATTTGACGATGGGCCACCTCTACTGCCCTGCGAGTCTCGGGGTTTCGCAAGTGCAATACTGCGACAAAAAGCGACAGCCCCTTGCGGATAGTTGAATCACCGAGATCAATGAATCCCTCCGCAATGGCAGGCCAGATCGCCCCCATTGTCATTTCGAGACTCTGGATCTTCTCGTCAAGGTGCCACAATCGCTCTCCAGAGTCATCAAGCGGCGTGTACAGGTATCTCTTTCCGCAAACGTTACGAACGTTTGTCAGCGTCTCGTCGCCGTCGGCGTCGTCCTTTGAGAATATCCACACTTGGGCCTGCTCACTGTCGCAAGATTCCGACGTCGCGAAATAGCGCAGATAGAACTGCGGTACCCAGTGTTGATGCTTAGGACGGTTCACACGTGGACTAGGACGCATAACGCGAAGCACACCCGATGCGCGCCGTCGTTGCGCGCGTCCGGTGGAGCGTCTTGTTTGGCAAACAGATTTCGCCATGCTTGAGCGTTCATTCTTCTGATATCTTAATGCTGATAGTTACGGAAGGCATTTGCGATGGTGGTTCAATATAATAACGATGGTTAGGATTGTTCAAAACTTCGTTAACCAAATTTGGATCAATCCCTAAACTGAGCAGGTATCCCTTTCGATCTTCCTTCCAGCGCTTCCAGTCAAACTCAAATTCAAAGAGTTCAGTTTGTTTCTTTAGGATTGGTTCAAGCCTACTAAGCTCTTCTGGTGTGTAGAAATCCTCAGGATGCAAATCAAGCTTTTTGTTATTGCATTTTTTACAAAGAGCTACCAAGTAACCAGGCACTAAATGCCCGCCCAACACCATCGGTATATGGTGGTCTATGTCTAAAAAATCGTTCGAACCACATTTGAAACATTGATACTCAAATAAGGCAAACAATTTGTTCTTATATAGATTGGCAACTACTGGATAGCCAAAACGTTTGAAAAGATCGCGCTTTTCTTTATTTCTTTGCCCCTTGTACGCTTCATTGCTGTGGCCAGGTATTGAAATAACAGGCTGTTCAATCCTGCTTGATATTTCTGTCTTATTATCCGCCAAAGGTAAGCTAAAGCACTTATTCAGGTCCTCGACCTTTTTGTCGGTGTCTGGGTAAACCGCAGAAAGAATTCTTCTTACGACAAAAGTTCTTCTTTCCTGACGAAGGTGGCAAAAGGCACTGATTGTGCTCGGACCTTCGGGCACAATCTCAGATATGCGCCTCTCAGTTACATTTCCTTCGCTGTCCTCATACTTGATTATTAAGTCCATCGTCTCGATGTTCTTGAAGCTGAACGCTGCCTTTGAGCCGCGCCGACACGAAACGTCAGGAAACGGTGCGCTGTCCCCGGCGTCGGCTCGAAAGGCTTGTTATGTGCATTCCACGAAGCATTTCGTACGAGTCAGAACTGGGGGCCAGTGCACTGGCCGTTCAGCATGGTTCCGTAGCATCTCTGGGGTACCGCAGACTTGGGTATTATCGCTCCATGGCATTCTCCGTTAATCACTGGTCCCGTGCATTCGTCCGCCCGGTAGACAGGCGTGCCGCCAACGTTCGGTGCTGAAGCACTACCCCTTCTAATAGTTGGCTTCCCGTATGACCGTTGTTGGTCCGCGTATACGTTTGTAAGTGCTTCAGTTAACTTCATAAGGCACCATGAATTCTTGTCTGGCTCAGGAAAGCGAGCCTGACACTCTTGAGCGATCCACGCTCTATCTTCTTGTGTAAGTTCTGGTCTGCTGACTTGATGACTACATGCGGCCACGAACAGGAGCGTGGGAACCCACATCGTCTTTTTCATCTTTCCTCCTCCCTACCCGAAACCATCAGCATGCGGGTTTCTTATGCAACCATTTGCAAGCACCCCGATATATGTTCTCAAGCGCTTCCTCCTGCGAAAAGGACAGCGATGCAAAGTCGAGAATGCTTTCGACTGTGTCGAGGCATTCTGTAGCCCAAGTCGCCGCACTCTGAGGCAAAGCGCCGGACTTGACCCGCAAAAGAATTTCCTGAAGTTCTTCCGAAGGATCTTCTGCTGACATCTTTATTCCTTACACATAACGTGCCGCTGACCGGCGCCAGAATGGCGTCCGGTCCAGGGCTAAAGGGGACGCTACCCTTTTTCATCATCCTTTCTCGGTCGTCCACGTGGCCGGCACTGTAACACCCGCGCGGTCATCATCGTCCAGTTTCTGGACGAGCTTCCCCCAACCGCAGGACAATCCCTTGTCGACGTTACGTCTCAACGCACTTGCATATTTCTTCAGACGTTGCCGGGTATCACCGGCGTGGGACTTCTGACATCGGGGTTCTGCGCGCGGTGGCGCAGTGCGTGGTCCATCAGCACGATGGCCAGCATGGCCTCGGCAATCGGCGTAGCGCGGATACCGACACAGGGATCGTGACGCCCGGTGGTGGCGACTTCAACGGCCTCGCCCTTCACATTCACGGTTTTCCCCGGCAGGCGGATGCTGGATGTCGGCTTGAGGGCGATGCTCACGACGATATCCTGCCCGGAGGAAATACCACCGAGCGTGCCGCCGGCGTGATTGGAAAGAAAACCCTTGGGCGTGATTTCATCGCGGTGCTCGGTACCCTTCTGCTCGACACAGTGAAATCCTGCGCCGATCTCGACACCCTTGACCGCGTTGATACCCATCATGGCGTAGGCGATGTCAGCGTCCAGCCGCCCGAATATCGGTTCGCCGAGACCCACCGGCATGTGGCTGGCAACTATATTGATGCGCGCGCCGATGGAGTTGCCTTCCTTGCGCAATGCATCCATGTAGGCCTCCAGTTCCGCCACCTTGGAGGCATCCGGACAAAAGAAGTCATTGTTCTCGACTTCGTTCCAATCCTTGAGTTCAGGTTTAATCGGGCCCAGTTGCGCGAGATAGCCGCGAATAACCACGCCATAAAGTTCATGTAGATATTTTTTGGCAACGGCCCCGGCCGCCACGCGCATCGCGGTTTCGCGCGCGGATGAACGTCCGCCGCCGCGGTAATCGCGCAGGCCGTACTTCTGCATGTAGGTGTAATCGGCGTGGCCCGGACGAAACCGGTCCATGATCTTGGAATAATCCTGCGGGCGCTGGTCGGTGTTCTGGATCATCAGGCCGATCGGCGTGCCGGTAGTCTTGCCTTCGAACACGCCTGAAAGAATTTTTACCTCGTCCGACTCGCGCCGTTGCGTGGTGTGGCGCGACTGGCCGGGCTTGCGCCGGTCGAGGTCGGGCTGGATATCGGCCTCGCTGAGCGCCATGCCGGGCGGGCACCCATCAATAATCGCCACATACGCCGGACCGTGGGATTCACCCGCGGTGGTGACGGTGAAGAGCTTGCCAATGGTATTTCCGGACATTATGTGATGTTACCGGCTGTGGCGACCGATGACAAATTACGCGTTATCGCAAAGAGATAATAATTTGGAACCACTGATGAACACAAATTAACACGGATTAAAGCGCTAATTCTCTTTGTTTCCCATCCGCGTTCATCCGCGTTCATCCGCGTTCATCTGTGGTTTCAGGAATATTATTTTTTAGCCTCCGCCAACACCCAGACGACGCCCACTCCTGCCATGAATGAGGATTTTTTCTTTACCAGCGGGCTGTCCTCGAAGGCCGCGCCGGAAAGATAATCATAACGTGCGAACGCCCCGACCCAGAAATCCGGGAAGCGCCGGCTCGCGGTGAACGTCATCCGACTGCCGCTGTAACCGCCCGATGCATCGTAGGCGGGGCGTGTGACCGTGTCATGGATCGGCAAAACTTCGTAATAGTAGTCGTGATATTTCTCCGAGGCGTATAACGGCCCGACCGCCGCCCCGAAGCCCCAACCGTCGAGGCGGCGTGCCTCGTAATTCAGATTGGGCGCGAACACCCAGCCGATGCCATCCACGCGCGAAAGATCGGTCGCCGCCACGGCGCGCCATGGCAGCCGGATTGACCAGGCACGGTCATGCGACAAATAAATCTCCAGCGAAGGGCCGACCTCCACGGTCGGATCGATGTCCGGCATGCCGCGGCGGGCCTCGCTGTGATCGCTGCGGGCCGGCGGCCCGGCATTGACGCTCAGCTCGAGCCGAACGTGCTCCGAGGCAAACAGCTTGCCATGCGCACCCTCGCGGTCGATCTGAAACATCTCGCCCCGATACTGGACGTAGGGCAAGGGCAGAAGATAGCCGCGTTGTTCATCGGAGCCGCGGTAGTCGGGGATGCTCAAACCGGCCAGGCCCAGCCCCAGCTCCCAACGCGGCAAGTCTCCGGCGCGCGCGGTGGACGCGAGCAGGCAGAACGCGATTAAAGAAATTAGTATTTGGCGCATCGGCATTCCTAATATATTCTTGGATACATGGTAATCGGGCACTCTTCCTGAAGCCAACCGTTCAATGCGACGACATTCCGCCATCCGTACAGTGTCGTCCACAGCTGATTTCCGTTTTTTTTTCAGATTCCTCCTTGCCGTCCTTTTTGCCCTACCATCCTGGACGGGCGCGGAGGCGGCGGCTTCCGCGGCAAAAAGCAGCGTCAGCGCCGTTTCCGATCCTGCTTCACGCTTCACCAGGGGCCTGCTATGGAAAATCGAATCGCCGGGCGCCACGGCAAGTTATCTGTTCGGCACGATTCACTCCGACGATGCGCGCGTCATCGCCCTGCCGGAGGCCGTGACACGTTCGCTGGATACCTCCAGCCGCTTCGTCATGGAGGCCATTATCGATGGCGAAGCCCTGGTGCGCATGGCCGAGGTCATGTTCTTCAACGATGGGCGAACGTTGGAACAGGTTGTCGGCAAAAAACTCCACATGGAATCCATGAAGGCATTGACCGCGCGCGGCGTCCCGACGCTGGGCATTGAGAAGCAAAAACCCTGGGCGGTCATGATGACGTTGTCCATGCCGCCGCCCAAGACCGGCGAATATCTCGATCTCGTGCTGCAAGCGCGCGCGACGGAACAAAACAAACCCGTGTCCGGGCTGGAAACCATCGCCGAGCAATTGGCGGTATTCGACGGCCTGCCACTGCTCGATCAGGTGGCGCTGCTGCAGGATACCGTGAATACACAGACCGAACTTGAGAAGGAGTTCGAGGCGCTGCACAAGGCATACCTCGCGCGCAACCTCGGCGACATCACGGCCATCACGGAGAAAAATAAACCGGGCGATGAGCGGCTCTATGAAGAGGTCATGGACCGGTTACTGGCGAAACGCAATCGGCGCATGGTCGAACGCATGGTGCCGATTCTCAAACAGGGTGGCGCCTTCATGGCCGTGGGCGCGGCGCACCTGCCGGGCGAAACCGGTCTGTTGTACCGGCTTGAGAAAGCCGGCTATCGTGTTACCGTGGTCTATTGACGATCCATACTGAAGAACATCAAGGAGACGGACATCCCTTCCAAAAAAACAAAAAAACGCAAGAAACTGCGCCGGAAGAAAGCATCGCGGCGCCCGGGGGCAGTCTCCTGGACGCGCCTGTCCGACGAGCACCTCCTGGACACCCGGCTGTGCGACTTGGGGCTCACGCTGAACGGCAGCAAGATCCAGAAAGAGGTTAGACAGCTGTGGCACGATCTCGCCAATCGCGGCTTCGCGTTCCGCCCGCATTTCTGGCTGTCAGACTGCTGGTTCTGCCCGGACGGCGTACCCGGAATTGCCATCCCGTTTTTCCTCGTACACCCGCGGCTCATGCGCCTGGAAAAAGCGCACATGCTCGAATTCGACGGCAACACCCTGGAGTCACGCATGAAGTTGCTGCGGCACGAAACCGCGCACGCGCTGGCCAACGCTTACCGCCTGCACCTGAAACAGAGCTGGCGCCGCCGCTTTGGACGCAACAGCAAGGCCTATCCCGAAAGCTACATGCCGCGGCCCTACAGCCGCAATTACGTGCTGCACCTCGACAACTGGTATGCGCAGAGTCACCCCGCTGAGGACTGGGCTGAGACTTTCGCCGTGTGGCTCGACCCGGGTTCGCGCTGGCGCGAGAAATACCGCGACTGGCCGGCGATCAAGAAACTCAATTACGTGGATGAGCTGATGAAGGAGATTGTCGGCCGCACCCCGCCGGTGCGCAGCAAGAAACAGGTCGATTCAATCAACACGCAGCGGATCACTCTGCGAGAATACTTCGCGGAGAAGCAGACACGCCTGCAACTGGACCTGCCCTGCTTCCATGAACAGCAGTTGCGGCAAATCTTCCCTGCTTCGGTGAGCCACCAGAACGAGCGGGCCGCACATTTCGTCCGGAAAATGCGCCGCGAAGCCATCACCAGCGTGGCCCGTTGGACCTCCGAATCCCGCTATCGCATCAACCTGACCATCGAAGACATGATCCACCGTTGTGAAGAAATGAATCTTCACGCCTCCCGCGACAAGGAAGAAACCAAGACCGCGCTCATCGCCTCGCTTGTGATGCTCTACATGGGCTCGCTGCGCAGCGGGATGTCGCGCCTCGCGATATGAAAAAGCTGCGTGTCATGATGGTGGTGCACTACACGCTGGTGCCGCCGGAAGACTTGAAGGACAAAGATGATCCGCGCATGGAGAAATTCCGCACCGAGTATGACGTCAAGAACGCGTTGATCACCCTTGGCCATGAAGTCCAGATCGTGGGCGTTTACGATGATCTCATGCCGATCCGCAAGATGAATGAGGAATTCAAGCCCCACATTGCATTCAATCTTCTGGAGGACTTCGCCGGCAACAGCGCCTTCGATTACTACGTCGTCAGCTATTTCGAGATGATGCGCATCCCCTACACCGGCTGCAATCCGCGCGGCCTGCTGCTGGCGCGCGACAAGGCGCTAACCAAGATGGTTCTCACTTACCATCGCATCAGCGTTCCGGACTTTTATGTATTCCGGCTCGGTCGCAAAATCAGCCGGCGGCGAAAATTCGTCTTTCCCCTGATCGTCAAGTCATTGACCGAGGAAGGCTCGGTCGGCATTGCTCAGGCCTCTTACGTAGAGAACGAGGACCAGCTGCGCGAACGCGTGGCGCTGATCCACGACAAGCTGCATGGCGACGCGATCGCCGAGCAGTACATCGACGGGCGCGAGCTGTATGTCACGGTTCTCGGCAACAGCAAGCTTGAGGTCCTGCCCATCCGTGAGCTGGTATTCGACAACGTCGAGCCGGGAACACCGAAGATGGCAACCTACGCAGTTAAATGGGACGACAAGTACCGCGAACGCTGGGGTATCGTTTACCAGTTTGCGCGCACTCTGCCGAATGGCATGGAAGGGCGCATCCAGCACCTGTGCAAACGCGTTTACCACCTGCTCGACATGAACGGCTACGGCCGCATCGACCTGCGCGTAACGGCGGACGGCGAGCTTTACGTGCTGGAAGCGAACCCCAACCCCGGGATCGCACGTGACGAGGACTGCACCCATTCCGCCATCAAGTCCGGATTGAGCTATGAGGACTTCATTCAGCGTATTCTCCATCTGGGAATAACCACCCGGTCCATCGAGTAATCCCCGCGGGGTGTTCTGCCCCCCCCCTCGTTGAGGTATTCCCGACTTGATTGGCCTGTCTCTTGCATCCTTGAAACCCGGTTTGTTTGCCCCCAATTAGTTGACTTAATCAGTATGGTATTGATAGAATATTAACGTTCTCTAATATTCTGTCAATTCTCACTATTTGGGAACACTGTAATCAATGATTTTGGAGGTGCTTTGCGATGACTCAGCTAATCAACGGTTTTCCATCAGACGGCGTGGTGACGGTTAACCGCGTCTTGCTCAAACCCGGCTACACCGTAGACGATCTGCAGGAACGCGTGGCCATGCTGTGCGAAAACGTAAAGACCTATCACTCCGAAACCGGTTTTGTGGGCGGCTTCGTGGCCCTCAACAGCGGCGCCATTTCCAACGAAGGTTCAACCATCGGCCAGGCCGTCAAAAGCCCGCTCAAGGAAAAAGAAGCGCTGATCGTCACCTTCTGGCGCACGTTTGAGGAACATGAAGCATCGCATCGCAGCGAGACCTTCCAGCCGTTGTTCAAAAAGGTCCTCGATCTGTGCGAAAACGGCAATGAAGAGATTGCTTACACCATGCTCTGGTCCGGCAGCGCCTATTCCCCCAAAGAGGCCAAGGCTGCGCGTGCCGCCAAAGCCAAATACGGGAACAAGGCAGCATAACGATAACCGCTCCGCATCCGTTAGGTGTCTGACAACCCCGCCTCACGCGGGGTTGTCGTTTCATGCATTCACCGCGGCTTTCCGCTAAACTCCGTCAGCTCTTAATATGAGCCAGAACCTGAAGAAGAATGTCCCAACGTCCCTACGTCGTCCCTGACGGCGCCCGTCGAGTACGCCTGTCCCGGCTTGAGAGCCTCCTCCAAGAGCGAATTCTGATCCTGGACGGTGCCATGGGCACCATGATCCAGCGCTACAAGCTGGGCGAAAAAGATTATCGCGGCGAACGCTTCGCGAGCTGGGCGCATGAGCTGAAGGGCAATAACGACCTGCTGACGCTGACGCAGCCCAAGATCATCCACGACATCCACGCCGCCTACCTCGACGCCGGCGCCGATATCCTCGAAACCAACACCTTCAATTCGCAATCCATCTCCATGGCGGATTACAAGATGGAGGAGCTGGCTTTTGAGCTGAACCGTGAGGGCGCGCGCCTGGCACGGGCCACGGCCGACGAATACGAGCGCAAGGATCCAGCGCGTCCGCGTTTCGTGGCCGGCGTGCTCGGGCCGACCAACCGCACCGCTTCGCTGTCACCGGATGTGAACAACCCGGGTTTCCGCAACACCCATTACGATGAGTTGGTTGCCGCCTACACCGAATGCACGCGCGGGCTGCTCGAAGGCGGCGCCGATCTGTTGCTGGTCGAAACCGTGTTCGACACCCTCAACTGCAAGGCAGCGCTGTACGCCATCGACCAGTATTTTGAAAAGCACGGCATCCGCGTGCCGATCATGATTTCCGGCACCATTACCGACGCCAGCGGGCGTACGCTTTCCGGGCAGACCACCGAGGCGTTCTGGAATTCCATCGCGCATGCGCAACCGCTGAGCGTGGGCCTGAACTGCGCGCTCGGCACCGAGCAATTGCGCCAGTACGTCGAGGAAATGGCGCGCGTCGCCAACGTGCACGTCAGCAGCCACCCCAATGCCGGCCTGCCGAATGAATTCGGCGGTTATGACGACACCCCGGAATTCATGGCCGAGCAAATCAAGGAATGGGCCGAATCCAGCTTCCTTAATATCATCGGCGGCTGCTGCGGCACCACACCACCGCATATCAAGGCCATGGCCGACGCCGTGCGGTCAATTCGTCCGCGTACGCTGCCGAAGATCGCGCCGCAGTGCCGCCTCGCGGGCCTGGAACCGCTCAACATCGGCCCCGAAAGCCTGTTCGTGAACGTGGGTGAACGCACCAACGTTACCGGCTCGGCCGCGTTCAAAAAACTTATTCTTAACAACGAATACGACAAGGCCCTCGATGTCGCGCGCCAACAAGTGCAAAACGGCGCGCAGATAATCGACGTGAACATGGACGAAGCCATGCTCGACGGCGAGAAGGCCATGACGGACTTCCTGCATCTGATCGCCTCCGAGCCGGAAATCTCGCGCGTGCCGGTCATGATCGACTCCTCGAAGTGGAGCGTGCTCGAAGCCGGCCTGAAATGCGTGCAGGGCAAGCCGGTGGTCAACTCCATCAGTCTCAAGGAGGGCGAGGAAAAGTTTATCGAGCAGGCGCGCGCCTGCCGCCGTTACGGCGCGGCCGTGGTGGTGATGGCCTTCGACGAGAAAGGCCAGGCCGACACGCGTGAACGCAAGATTGAGATTTGCTCGCGCTCATACAAAGTGCTCACCGAGAAAGTGGGCTTCGCGCCGCAAGACATTATCTTCGACCCGAATATTTTCGCGATCGCGACCGGCATCGAGGAACACAACAACTACGCGGTGGATTACATCGAGGCCACGCGCGAAATCCGCAAACGCCTGACGCACGCACATATCTCGGGTGGCGTGTCCAACGTGTCATTTTCGTTCCGGGGTAACAACGCGGTGCGTGAAGCCATTCATTCCGTATTTTTGTACCACGCGATCAAGGCCGGCATGACCATGGGCATCGTGAACGCAGGTCAGCTCGCGGTGTACGCGGACATCCCGGAGGAATTGCGCGAACGCGTCGAAGACGTAATTCTTAACCGCCGTCCGGACGCCACCGAGCGCTTGCTCGAGACCGCCGCGAAGTTCGCCGGTGAAGGCGGCAAGGCCAAGGCCGAGGACCTTTCCTGGCGTGAGGCACCGGTGACCGAGCGGCTGACACACGCGCTGGTGCATGGCATCGACGGGTTCGTCGAACAGGATACCGAAGAAGCGCGTAAACAGTTCCCCCGCCCGATTCAGGTTATCGAAGGCCCGCTCATGGATGGCATGAACGTGGTCGGCGATCTGTTCGGCGCCGGCAAGATGTTCCTGCCACAGGTGGTCAAGAGCGCACGCGTCATGAAAAAGGCCGTGGCCTGGCTCATCCCCTTCATCGAGAAGGAGAAGACCGCCGAGAGCCGCGCCAAGGGCAAGATCCTCATGGCGACGGTCAAGGGCGACGTGCACGACATTGGCAAGAATATCGTCGGCGTGGTGCTGGCCTGCAACAACTACGAAGTCATCGATCTCGGTGTCATGGTGCCAGCGGCGAAGATCCTCGAAGCTGCGAAAAAGGAAAAGGTGGACATCATCGGACTGTCCGGCCTGATTACGCCGTCGCTGGATGAAATGGCGCATGTTGCCAAGGAAATGCAGCGTGAAGGTTTCACGGTCCCGCTGCTGATCGGCGGCGCCACCACCTCGCGTGTGCACACGGCGGTAAAAATCGCCCCGAACTATCCGCACCCTGTGATTTGGGTCAAGGACGCCTCGCGTGGCGTCGGCGTGGCCTCCAATCTCCTGAGCGACGAGCTGAAAACTGATTTTGTTGCGAAAGTCCACGCCGAATACGAGGAAGTGCGTGCGCGCCACAAAGGCAAGAAGGCCGGCACACGCATGCTCTCGCTCGTCGATGCGCGCGCAAACAAAACCAAGGTCGAATGGCAAGGCCATGCACCGACGGCACCGCGCAAGCCGGGCATTACCGTTTTCGAAAACTACCCGCTCGATGAACTGACGCGCTATATCGACTGGACACCGTTCTTCATCACCTGGGAGATGAAAGGTCGTTACCCGGACATTCTCAAGGATGAAAAAACCGGTGTGGAGGCCATCAAGCTTTTTAACGATGCCCAGGCGCTGCTCAAACGCATCATTCAGGAGAAATTATTTGTCGCGAAGGGCGTCATCGGCCTGTTCCCGGCCAACAGCGTGAACGACGACGACATCGAGGTGTACGCGGACGAGTCACGCAAAAAGATATCGACCGTGCTGCACGCCCTGCGTCAACAGGACGAAAAACCACCGGGACGACCTAATCGTGCGCTCGCGGATTTCGTCGCGCCGAAAGCTTCCGGTCTCAAGGACTATGTCGGCGGTTTCGCCGTCGGAATCCATGGCGCCGACGAGCTAGCGAAGACATTCGAGAAGGGTCACGACGACTACAACGCCATCATGGCCAAGGCGCTGGCCGACCGCCTGGCCGAGGCCTTTGCCGAGCGCCTGCATGAACGCGTGCGCAAGGAATTCTGGGGACATGCCCCCGACGAGAAGCTTGACAGTGAAGCGCTGGTCCGCGAGGAATACAAAGGCATCCGCCCGGCTCCCGGCTACCCGGCCTGCCCGGATCACACTGAAAAGGAACTGCTGTTTAAAATGATCGATGCGGCCAAGAATACCGGCGTGACGCTTACCGAAAGCTTCGCCATGTGGCCAGCCGCCGCCGTGAGCGGTTTTTATTTCTCGCATCCCGACTCACAGTACTTTGCCGTCGGGAATCTCGGCAAGGATCAGGTCGAAGATTACGCGCGTCGCAAGGATATGAAGCTCGCCGTCATCGAACGCTGGCTGTCGCCCAATCTCGGGTACGAACCGCAGGACTGACCGCATTTCTCTGTGCTGTTCCCGCACGTCTGTAAACCATAGTATTGGCTGGGGCGTTTATCCCGGTATGCCAAGGCAGGTGCAGGATATTCCCGACGCAAGCGTTAAACTTTGTGACAGCAGGCTTGTCCCGGCAGCCTATTCCGATGAAGTTGCAGTAGAATCCGCCTCGACAACACGATTTCCCACAGGAGACAACCATGCCACTCAGCACGATACAAATTGCCGCCATCACCTCGGCCGCGATCGCCGTTGGAGGCGTCGCCGCGGTCAAAACCGGCGTTGTCCAGAACCCGTTCCAATCCGCCGGACAGGCGGAAGCCCCCGCCAATACCGGCAAGTCCAAAGTGGCCAAGGCCAGCCCTGTCGTATGCCGTGAATGCGGCGTGGTCGAATCCATCGATACTTTTACCGAGAAGGGCCAAGCCAGTGGTGGTGGCGCAATTGCCGGCGGCGTGATCGGCGCCATCGTCGGGCACCAGATCGGCAGTGGCCGCGGCAAGGACCTCGCGACCGTGGCCGGAGGCGTCGGCGGCGCCATCGCCGGCAATGAGATCGAAAAGAACACGAAAAAGGTCACGCGTTACCGCATCGCCCTGCGCATGGACGACGGCACACGCCAGCAGCTCACGCTCAACGCCGCCAACGGCGTGAACGTCGGCGACAAGGTCAAGATCGTGGATGGGACGCTCGTTCGCAACTGATATTGATTTTGAACCGCCAAGACGCCAAGGTCGCCAAAAAGACTTTTTTAAATATAGAAACTTGGCGACCTTGGCGTCTTGGCGGTTAATTCCTTTTTGTTAGATTCTAAGGGGCGTATTGGGCTACACCGTTCCCGAACGACCAGTTTTCCTTTTTAACCTCGACCAGACTGATAAATACGTCCTGCGGTTTCAGACCGATGGCTTTCTGCAAACCCTCTGCGATAGCCTTGTACAGCGCCTTCTTCAGCTCTACCGTGCGACCTTCGTTCAACGTGATCTGGATCACGACCAAATCATCGGTATGCGGAATATTCAGATACTCCGAGGCATAGAGATAATTGCCCTTGGGGTGTTCGCTGATAAGCTGGAAGCGGTCCTGTGGCGGGCAATTTATCTTATCTACCATCGCCTGATGCACTACGTCACCGATCTTACGCCGGTACTCGGCGTTCTTGCCTTCTATCAGGGAAATTCGCACGAGTGGCATTTGGCCTCCGAATGTTTTCGAGAACTTAAATATTATGGCTGGTTAGCGTGAAGGCAGAACGAATAGCATGATTTCAAAAACTCTGACTTCTTGAATCCACTCACTCAGGACAAGCGTCCCATCTTGCCATTCTGGTAATCCGCCATCGCCTGGCGAATCTCCTGCGGGGTATTCATGACGAAAGGTCCGCTGCCCACGATGGGTTCATCGATCGGCTCGCCGCTGAGCAGCAAAGCCGTCACACCTTTCGCGCTGTCGATGGAAATGCTTCCTCCCGCGCGCTCGAACACGCCAACCTCCGCCGCTCCGACCAACTCGGAGCCGTTCACACGCAGCGTGCCTTTGAGCACCACCAGCGCCGTGGTCCAGCCGTCCGGCACGGCAAGGTTCGTGCGCTGATCACTGGCGAGGTGCAGATCCCAAACATGAATGGGCGTGAAGGTCTTGGCTGGCCCCTTGACGCCGGCGAACTCGCCCGCAATCACGCGCACCGTTCCCTGACCATCGGGCAAGCTTACGGCAGGAATCTGACTGTTCAGGATGCCCTGGTAATGCGGAGTTGTCATCTTGTCCTTGGCGGGCAAATTGACCCAAAGCTGTACCATTTCAAACTTGCCACCACGTTTGGCGAAATGGCGGCCATGAAATTCTTCGTGAACCAGGCCCGATGCGGCGGTCATCCACTGCACGTCGCCGGGGCCAATACTTCCGCCACCCCCGGAGGAATCCCGGTGTTCCACTTCGCCCTCGTAGACGATGGTCACCGTCTCGAATCCGCGGTGCGGGTGTTCACCCACACCGAGGCGTTCCTCCGTCGGCGGGAATTCCGTGGGGCCAGCGTAATCGAGGAGCAGGAACGGGCTGAGGATCGCACCGAGACTTGGGTAGGAAAAAAGCGAGCGCACCGGGAAGCCATCGCCTACCCAGTGACGATCCGCGGTGCGCTCGATGCGATGCAGCTTCTTGATGGATTGCATTTCCTTGGTTGCTTGCATTGGTTACGTCCTCACTCCTTCGTTTAAAAATGTCTCTCTAACAATGAGCAGAGAATCATTCCTCCGCATGCTTTGTTCCTGTCCATGCCAGAAAGGGAGATATTACGCCTGCTCAAATCAGCCTGAAACAGCGCGTTGCAGGCTTTGTTCGAGTTTCGCGGTATCGATGGGGAACGCCAGGGTTTCGTGGATGGGATACTGGTTCGTGAGGCGGGTGAGCTGGTGCGCGTGGTCTTTTTCGTAGAACACAATCACTTTGGTTTTCGGTAACCGTTGCACCACGGCCAATAGCGATTCCAAGCTGCTGGTGCGGTCGCGGAAATCCGACTGGAAATTGAACTCGGCAACAATGACGTCGGGACTGAGTTTCTTCAGCAACCCCAAGGCCTTGCGCACCGAGGCAGCGGATTCAACTTCATAACCGGCCGTCCGGTAAAGCGGCTTGAAATCGGGATACCCCCCAAGCTCAATGATGGAAAGTAACAGACGCTTTGAGATTTGCGCGGCGGGATGATTCATGCGTTGGGCTCCGATTGTAGTGCAACGAATCAAACATCTCGCCAACCATTTCATGCGACTCCCGCGTCAAGTGGGGCCGCCAACACCGCTAACCTACATTGAAAATGAGGGACGCCGCCCATGGACGCATCAGTCTGAAAACACCGTCTGTGGCACATTTCATTTTTTATTCTGTTGATTTGACTGCTAATTTCTCGTGGAAATAAGGAAGGAGTACATATCTGCTAGCTTTTAGGTATAGCGACGGCCCGGCAAACTACCGGGGATGTCCCGTCGCGCCGGAGGTACCCCTGTGAAGTCGCCAAAGGGCTCCCCACCCCCGGAAAAGGATTTCCACTTGTCACTGTTGCGCGCCTATATCGACAGCGCAAACGACGGTATTTTCGTCGTGTGCGACGAAATGAAATTTCACGTGGCCAATCACCTGCTCGCTGAATGGCTGGGCGAAACAGAGAAATCCCTGACAGCGCACAAACAACGGTTGCCCATAACCCGATTCTTCGGCAACGCCGAAAGCAAAAAACTATTCAAGGACAAATTCCAGGCCGTGCTCGACGGGAAACCGGCGCGCTTCGAGTGCCGTCTCAAGCCCAAGTGCGGCGAGCCACGCTGGGTGGAAATCAGCATGAACAAAGTGGATATCGAAGCCGGCGATCTTGTCATCGGCGTGGTGCGCGACATCACCGAACGCCGCGAGATACTCGCGGAAGCGCATCACCATGCACGCCACGACGATCTCACCGGTCTCTTTAACCGGCGCGAGTTTGAGCGGCGGCTGAACGAGCTGTTCGAGTCCGCCAGAATCCGGAATCTCCGGCACACGCTGCTTTACGTGGACCTGGACCAGTTCAAGATCGTCAACGATACCTGCGGTCACATGGCGGGCGATGAATTACTGCGCCAGATTGCCGCGCGCACTCATAAGCAGGTGCGCAAGAAAGACACGTTCGCGCGGTTGGGCGGCGATGAATTTGGCGTGCTGCTGGAAAACTGTCAGATGGAACAGGCGCTGGAGATCGCTGAGAAACTGCGGCAGAGCATCGCCGGCTTCCGTTTCAAGTGTAATGACCGGTTGTTCGACATCAGCGCCAGCATCGGCGCCTGCGAAATCACGCAGGCAACCGAAAGTCCGGCGACCATTCTCAGTAACGCCGACACCGCCTGTTATGTCGCCAAGGACAAGGGGCGCAACCGCGTGCAACTGTTCTACGGCGGGCGCGACTACATGCTCAATCGCGGCTAAATAGACAAACTGGAATCGCAGTTATACCGTTGGGTTTCTACGTTCTCGGACGTCGCATAGCGCGCCGCGTCGGCGTGGCGCTCCACGGGTCGTCGGGCCAGGGGTGCTTCGGATACTTCCCCTTCAATTCCTTTTTGACCTCCGGATAGGTCCGCTCCCAGAAGCCACGCAAATCCTGCGTGACCTGGATCGGCCGCTGCGCCGGCGAGAGCAGGTGCAGCGTTACCGGTACCTTGCCCCAGGCCACGCGCGGCGTGTCCGCCAGTCCGAACATTTCCTGAAGTTTCACTTTGAGCACCGGGAATTCGCCCGGAATATATTCGAGCCGCAGGCTCGAACCACTCGGCACCACCAGATGCGTCGGCGCGCCTTCCTCGAGCCGCTGGCTCATGTCCCAATCCAGACATACCTTCAAAATTGTCAGAAGATCGAGCCGAGCCAGGTGATCGCGACGCGCCATGCCATCGAGATAGGGTCCAAGCCATTCCGCGAGCGTATCCCGCAGCATTGTATCCGAGACATCCGGCCAGTCTTCACCCGGGAGCCATTGCCGCAGGGACAACACCCGCGTCTGCCATTCACGCGCCTCACGCGTCCAGGGAAGCGCCTCGATGCCCATGCGGCGTACGCCTTCAAGCATAGCGGCGCGGATTTTCTCCGGGTCGGCTTTGATTAACGGCTTGCCCTCGAGCACCAGCGCGCCGAAACGCTCCTCGCGCCGCGCAATCACAATCTGCTGCGGCGGGTCCCACCGCACAACATCTTCTTCCCGGATATGTGTTGCGAGATGTTCCCGCAGTACCTCCATATCCAGCGGTGCGGCGGAATAAATAAGACCTTCTGTTTCACCCGCGTCAAGACTTGCCGCGACAATGCAAGGCTGACGCAGGCGCATCTCGGAATCGTGCAGGCGCGCGCCACGGCCGGACGCCAGCAGGTAGCGCGTGTCACCCGGCGTGCGCGCCAGCGCCACACGATCGGGATAGGCCATTGCCAGCAACAATCCGGTGCGTTCAATATCGGTGGTGGATTCAACCTTTGATGACAGCAGGCGCTGGAATTGCTGCGCCGCCTGATTGACGCGCGCGCAACCGTTGGCGTCTGCCTGATGCGACTGCGCACCCGCTCGGCCATTCTTGCGAAACGCATGCAGCGCTTCCACTCGCTGAACGAAATCGGCGGAGCGGCGTGCCTCGCCCATCAGGATATCGCGTTCCGAGATTAATGCCGCCACATCGCAGGCCAGTGCTCCGAGACCCAAACGCTCCGCACTGAACAACATGTGCGACAGACGCGGATGCAGTGGCAGGCGCGCCATGGCACGTCCGATTTCAGTCACGTGACCATCGGGATCTATCGCATCGAGCTCAGTCAACAACTCGCGCGCCTGGTTCATCGCGACCTCGGGTGGAGGATCCAGCCAGGCGAGAGTGCCCGCATCGCGCACGCCCCACGCGGCCAGCTCCAGCGCAAGTGGTGCCAGATCGGTGCCGCGTATTTCCGGAGGCGATTGCGGAACCAGACCGCGCTGCGTGGTCTCGCTCCAGAGCCGGTAACACGCCCCGGGTGCGATCCGGCCGGCGCGTCCCGCGCGCTGCTCGCTCGAGGCGCGCGAGATGCGTACCGTGGTCAGGCGCGACAGGCCCGATCGTGGATCAAACTGCGGTACACGCGCAAAACCGCCATCCACCACCACGCGTATCCCCTCGATGGTCAGGCTGGTTTCGGCAATGGGCGTTGCCAGCACAATCTTGCGTCGGCCGGTCGAGGGTTGGATGGCGCGATCCTGCGCTTCCCATGGCAGATCGCCGTAGAGCGGGAACAGTTCTGCGCGTGTTCCCAGCCGGGCCTGCAACAGTTCCTGCGTGCGGCGGATTTCCCAGGCACCCGGCAGAAACACCAGGACATCGCCTTCGTGTTTTTCCAGCGCATCCATCACCGCATCGCACACAGTCTGCGCCAGCGGTCCCTCGGGGTCGCGCGATAAGTAATTGATATCCACGGGATAGCTGCGGCCTTGACTGGTAATGATCGGCGCATTGTTCAGGAGCATGGAAACCGACTCACTGTCGAGCGTGGCCGACATCACCAGAATTTTCAGGTCTTCGCGCAACGCCTTCTGGCTGTCGAGACAAAGCGCCAGCGCCAGATCGGCATGCAGATGGCGTTCATGGAATTCGTCAAAAATGACGAGTCCGGCATTTTTCAATTCCGGATCAGTTTGCAGCCGGCGTGTGAGGATTCCCTCGGTAAGCACTTCGATGCGGGTTTTTGCCGACACCTTGGCGTCGAAGCGGATGCGGTAGCCAACAGTCTGTCCTGCCGTTTCGCCGAGCAGATGCGCCATGCGCGCACAGGCGGCGCGCGCCGCCAACCGGCGCGGCTCGAGCATCAATATCGAGCGTCCGGCCAGCCAGGGCTCGTTCAGCAGCGCAAGAGGGACGTGGGTGGTCTTGCCGGCACCGGGGGGCGCCTGTAACACCACGGCAGAATGCGTGGCGAAAAACTGGCGCAACGACGGCAGGATTTCGTCGACCGGAAGTTTGTCTCCAGTCATACCAACTGGCCACAGGCCAGCAGAGCTTCATTCACGGCAGGTGGAACAGCGGCAAACAAATTCATGCTACCCGGCTGCGGAGCAGTCTGGGTCATTTTGCGAAACGTATTCTTGACCCGCCACACCGAAGACAACAATGACAGATAACCATGCGGCAGTCTTCGCGGCATGGCGATATAAAAGGCATGCATCTCGGCCAGCTCGCGCCAGTAGGACCGCAGATAGGACTCGGCCGTCGCACCACCTTCACCTCGCACCAGTTCCGGCGTTTCATGAAACAGCCTGACCGTCTGGACTTCCGCCAGGATTCCCGGCGAATAATCCTGGTAATCCGGATCGTAGGCAATCTTGAAGGCGAACAAGGTATGCCCAATGATAAAATTGGTTGTCATGGCAATAAGCTTGCCGTTGAGTTTCAGTTCGACAAAGAAAACTTTTCCTTCACGCGCACTCTTGTCCACGATTTCGCGGAAGAAGCTGGCCTCTTCCGAATCGCAGGCCATGGCCGTACCACGCGATCCCTTCCAGCTGTGTTGCTCAAGCCGCAGGAAACGCTCCGCCAGATCGCCGGCCTGATCCAGATTCCGGTGCAACACCACTTCGACAGCGCCATCGCGCGCCAGCTGCTTCCATCGGCGGCGATAACTCTTGCGCCGCGCTGATGACAACGACGCCAGATAGGCTTCGAAATTCTCGTAACGCTCAAGCATGGGGCGCAAAAACATGCGCTTTGACAGATAACGCCTGCCGCGCTTGTCGAGCATGGTTTTGAGTTGCGGCAGAAATGGCGAGGTTTCGCCGATGCCGTGGAAAATAACCATCTGCCATGGATGCGTTGGTTGTTCGAGCCATTCCCACAATGAATTGAGGGCGTCGCCTGAGTCATCGCGGTCCACCAGGGGATGAGAAAGATATCCATGCGGGCTGACGAAGCCACAAAGCACGGAGAACGGGATCTTAAGAGTCGGGCGTTCTTGTGAAAAGGGCGCGACCGCCACAAGCCGATCCGTCCCGGATTCATGACAATAAACAAACACCACGCGGTAATGGCTTTCCACCTGATGGCGCAGGACGGCCGAAAGAAACACAGGGGAAAGATAGAAATTGTCCTCCAGCGCCCGCGACATCAAATCCTGCCAAGCCGCCAAATGCGGCTCAATTTCCGCCTGCGAAGTGGCTGTCACACAACGATAATCCGGTTTCATGGCGAGAATCTATCATGGCCTGTCCTCAGCCCGTAAATAAAATATCCGAAGGGCAATTGAAGTTTACTGGCGGAAATGATCGCCGGTCATTATTCTCTGTAAACCATGGACGTCATGCGAACTCTGCGAGCTTCTGACGGGGCCACACTCGGTTACCGGCTATGGAGTGAAACCGCTGACCCCAGGCAATTCATCGTGCTGTTGCATGGCATGGCCAGCAACATGACCCGGTGGTCCGAATTTGTGGAACATACGGCACTGAAGGAAACCTGGGGCATTCTCCGCCCCGATCTGCGTGGCCACGGTGAATCCTTCGCGCGCGGCCGGCTCGGCATGGATGTGTGGTGCCGGGATTTGCAGACCATTCTGGACGCGGAGGGCGGCGACAAGGCGGTGCTCGTCGGTCACAGCCTGGGCGCGCAGGTCGCCGTGCATTTCGCGGGACGCTATCCAGCACGGGTGCGCGGGCTGGTATTGATAGACCCGGTCTTTCATCAGGCTATACGAAGCACGATGCGGACGGTAAGCCGGGTGCAACCTGTCATTCAAGGAATCGTGTCCGTTATTCTTTTCCTGAACCGACTCGGCCTGCGACGTCGGCACGTTCCAGGCCGCGATTTGAGAAAGATGGATGAGGCTACACGGGCGAAACTGCTTGGGGCCGGCAAACAGGAGGAGATGATAGCCCTCTATTCCTCACCGTGGGAGGACCTGCGTTTTTTTCCGGTGGCGAGTTATCTGCAGGAAATGCTCGAAATTATCCGCCCGCTCCCGCCGCTTTCGCAGATTCCAGCGCCGATACTCGCGCTGCTCTCAAAGGGAATCACCTACACCGATCCGGAAATAACGCGCCGCGTGCTTAGTGAGCATCCACAAACACGGATAGAAACTATCGATGCCTATCACTGGCCGCTGACGGAAAAACCGGCGCAGGTGCGCGCCGCCATTGAAACGTGGTGCGCGCGTCTTTCAGTCTGAATTTATTTGGCCGTCTGTAGGGGCGGGATTTATCCCGCCCACGGGCGCGATGAATCGCGCCCCTACAAAAAACATTAAGGTTGTATCGCGAGGAACAGTTTACGGCCCTGCCGATTGATCAGCAGCAAGGTACTGTCTTTCTTCGACAGCTTGCTGCTCAGGCGTTTGAAGTCGCCGATATTGCGCACCGGCTGGCGATTGATTTCCATGATTACATCGCCTTCCTGCAATCCCGCTTCCTCGGCGGTGCTGCCCTGCTCCACGCCGGCGATGACCACGCCCGTCGTGCCTGGCGGCAGACCGAGCTGACGCGCGATCTCGGAGGTCAGATTACGCACCTCGACACCTGCAAGCGCGGTGTTCTTGCCGTCGCCCTGCACCGTTTCGCCGTCGGCCTGCGCGACATCCTTGGGTTGCTCGGTGATCTTTATCTCGAGCGACATGGATTTCTTTTCACGCAACAGTTCAACCTTCACGGTCTTACCGACCGGCGTTTGTGCCACGGTGTTGCGCAAGATACTCGTGCTTTCCACCGTCTTACCGTTGAATGCCGTGATGACGTCGCCACTCTGGATACCGGCGGCCGCGGCTGGGCTGTCGGGGATGATCTCGCTGACCAGGGCACCCTTGGTCTCCTTCAGGCCGAACTGCTTGGCCAGATCCGGCGTAACATCCTGGATCGAAACGCCGAGCCAGCCACGCACCACCTTACCGCCCTTGAGCAGACTATCCATGACCGAGCGCGTCATGTTGCTGGGCACGGCGAAGCCGATGCCCATGTATCCGCCAGAGCGCGAGAAGATGGCGGTATTGATACCCACCAGCTGGCCACGCGCGTTGACGAGCGCGCCGCCCGAGTTGCCCGGGTTGATGGCGGCGTCGGTCTGGATGAAATCCTCATAATCGGCAATGCCGACATTGGCGCGCCCGACGGCGCTGACAATGCCCTGCGTGACGGTCTGGTTGAGCCCGAAGGGATTGCCGATCGCGAGCACGTATTCGCCCACCTCGAGCTTGTCCGAGTCGCCCCAGGGGATGACCGGCAGGTCCTTGGCGTTGATCTTGATCACGGCCAGATCGGATTTGGGATCGGTGCCCACCACCTTGCCGGTGAACTCGCGCTTGTCGTTCAGCAGCACCTTGATCTCGTCGGCCTTGGCCACGACATGGTTATTGGTGACGATATAACCGGCGGAATCCACGATCACGCCGGAACCGAGACTGTTCTCGCGCCGATCGCGCGGGTTCTGGAACCGGTGAAAGAATTCCTCGCCGAAGAACTGGCGGAAGAAAGGATCGTCCATCATCGGTCCCTGCATCTGGCCACCCTGTTTAACCATGCGAGTGGTCGCGATATTCACCACCGCTGGCATGACCGCCTTCACGACGGGAACGAAATTGGGCGGTGTGGTGCCGGAAACCGGCGCTACCGTGTTTTCCATGGATGCGCTGGTGGCGCTTGGCAGCCAATCGAGGCGCGAACTGAAAATAATTCCAACGATTATGCCGGAGAGCAGAAATATCCCGGCCATAATCCCTACCTTGAATGAGCGTCTGTCAATCGACATAAATTTTCCTCCCGACTGGCGGGTTATTTTATCCATGAGCATGGATGGGGGAAACAGGTAAAAGTTCAGCCCGCGGCGTGGTCAGGCTGCGCGGCTTTCTTTCCCAAGGCGCGCTTTTTGCGGAAAACCAACTCGTCGCCCGCCACATCGACCTCGATGACGTCTTTTGGCCCGAATTTGCCCGCCAGGATTTCCTGCGCCAGCGGATTTTCCACGCGCTGCTGAATGGCGCGCCTGAGCGGGCGGGCACCGAACACGGGGTCGAAACCGGCCTCGGCCAGATTGTCCAGCGCCTTGGGCGTCAGCTCCATATCCATCTCGCGCGCCTGCAGGCGTTCACGCAGATACCGTACCTGCAACGCGGCGATGCGGTGCAGCTGTTCGCGCCCGAGCGGGTGGAACACCACGATATCGTCAATGCGGTTGATGAACTCGGGACGGAAATGGCCCGCGACAACATTCATCACCGTCTGCTTCATCTTGTCGTAGTTCTCTTCTCCGGCCAGTTCCTGGATCATGTTCGAGCCCAGGTTCGAGGTCATGACGATCACGGTATTGCGAAAATCCACGGTACGGCCCTGGCCATCGGTCAATCGCCCGTCGTCCAGCACCTGTAACAGCACGTTGAACACATCCGGATGCGCCTTCTCGACTTCATCGAGCAGGATCACGGAATAAGGCTTGCGGCGCACCTGCTCGGTGAGCTGGCCGCCCTCTTCGTACCCCACGTAGCCAGGCGGCGCACCAATCAGCCGCGCGACCGTATGCTTTTCCATGTATTCCGACATGTCGACGCGCACCATGGCCTCCTCGCTGTCGAACAGGAAACTGGCGAGCGCCTTGGTTAATTCGGTCTTGCCCACGCCCGTGGGCCCGAGGAACAGGAACGAACCGTAGGGACGGCGCGGGTCGGAAAGCCCGGCGCGTGAGCGCCGGATGGCATTGGACACCGCGCGGATGGCTTCGTCCTGCCCCACCACACGGCCGTGCAGCGCCTCTTCCATGCGCAGCAATTTGTCACGCTCGCCTTCCATCATTCTGGATACCGGTATGCCGGTCCAGTGCGAAACAATCTCGGCGATTTCGTTTTCGGTGACGGCGTTACGCAGCAACTTGCGCTCCTGGCCTTCCACGGCCTGCGCAGCGCTGAGCTGTTTTTCAAACTCAGGGATGCGGCCGTATTGCAGCTCGGACATGCGCGCCAGATCGCCGGCGCGACGCGCGGTTTCGAATTCCAGGCGCGCGCGGTCGAGCGCCTCCTTGATGTGCTGCGCGCCATGCACCGCGGCCTTTTCGGACTTCCAGACCTCATCCAGGTCTGAAAATTCCTTTTCCAGTTTTTTGATTTCGCCTTCGAGCGTGGCCAGACGCTGCCTTGAGGCCTCGTCGGTTTCCTTCTTCAGCGCCTCGCGCTCGATTTTGAGCTGGATCAGCCGGCGGTCGAGGCGGTCCATGGATTCGGGCTTGGAGTCGATCTCCATGCGGATGCGCGAGGCCGCCTCGTCTACCAGGTCGATGGCCTTGTCGGGCAACTGCCGGTCGGTGATATAACGATGCGACAGCGTGGCCGCGGCGACGATCGCCGGGTCGGTGATGTCCACGCCGTGATGCACTTCGTATTTTTCCTTCAGGCCGCGCAGGATCGCAATGGTGTCCTCGACCGTCGGCTCGTTCACCAGCACCTTCTGGAAGCGGCGTTCGAGCGCGGCATCCTTTTCGATGTACTTGCGGTATTCGTCCAGCGTGGTGGCGCCAATGCAGTGCAGATCGCCGCGCGCCAGCGCCGGCTTCAGCATGTTGCCGGCGTCCATCGCGCCTTCGGCCTTGCCGGCGCCGACCATGGTATGCAGTTCGTCGATAAACAGAATGATGCGGCCTTCCTGCTTGGACAAATCCTTGAGCACGGCTTTCAAGCGTTCCTCGAACTCGCCGCGGAACTTGGCGCCGGCAATGAGCGAACCCATGTCGAGTGACAGCAGGCGTTTGCCCTTCATGCCTTCCGGCACTTCGCTGTTGACGATGCGCTGCGCCAGGCCTTCCGCGATGGCGGTCTTGCCCACGCCCGGTTCCCCGATTAACACCGGGTTGTTCTTGGTGCGACGTTGCAGGATCTGGATGCAGCGGCGGATTTCCTCGTCGCGTCCGATCACCGGATCGAGCTTGCCTTGTTCCGCGCGCTCGGTCAGATCGATGGTGTATTTTTCCAGCGCCTGGCGGCCTTCCTCGGCGCTCGGGTCTTCCACCTTCTGCCCGCCGCGCATGGCCTCGATGGCCTTTTCGATGCCGTTTTTGGAAACGCCCGCTTCCTTTAGCAGGCGACCGAACTCGCTCTTGTCCTCGAGGGCGGCGAGCAGGAATAACTCACTGGAGATGTACTGGTCACCACGCTTCTGCGCGTATTTGTCGGTGAGATTGAGCAGGCTCGCCAGATTGTTGGAAACATGCACCTCACCGCCCGCGCCTTCCACCGTGGGCAGGCGGTCAAGCATCTGGGAGAGCTTGGTGCGCAAGGCATTGGCGTTAACGTCAGACTTGGCCAGCAGGCTGCGCGTGGTGCCGCCTTCCTGATCGAGCAGCGCCGTCATCAGGTGCACCGGCTCGATGAACTGGTGGTCACGCCCGAGCGCGAGGCTCTGTGCGTCCGCCAGCGCCTGCTGGAATTTGGTGGTCAATTTGTCCATACGCATAAAAAAACCGTCCTCAATTCCGGGTTATGTTATGACCGATTATTGCGGCGGCATGAAACTATTTGAGCCATCCGGACAGATTCGACACTCGGTATCACATCCATATTAATCATGCCGCCGCAATAACAGAAATCTTCAATGAATTTTGTTATTAACCCGGCACACCTATCCATCGGAAGGCTGTACTGTTAGATCAGGCATGCCCTTCGTTTAATAACAATCGTGCCGGGTTAATAACTGGGGTGAAAGCCTTCACTTTTCAAGTGTTATTGCACGGTTTCCCCATTATCCGGCGATTTCCCGTTACGGCGTTGGCGATGCGGGTTATCGTGCCTCCGGTTCTCCCCTGACAGGGCCAACCGGTCCCACAATTCTTCCAGGCAATGCTCGTCTTCCTGTCCGGCACAGTGCAGCGGAACAAAGCTCAGGATACAGGCGCGGCTCGGAATGAACACGGCCGTGACGGTCATGCCCTGGGCGCGAATTCCCTCAATGCGTACCGGATGAATGGCCACGCCCGTGTGGGACGCCAGCAAGGCGATGCCGCGTTTCAAGGGCGCCGGTTCATGATGATCGAGATGAATGCGTCCATGCGGAAACAGCGCCACGATCTCGCCGCGTTTGAGCGCCTTGCGCGCCGCTTCGAGCGCGCTGCGGGGGTTGCGCGTGCGCTCCAGCGGAATGCAGCCCACAGCGCGAAACAGCCAGCGCAGCCACCAGCGGTCGTATTGCTCGCGCGCAATCAGAAAGCGCAGCGGCCTCGGGCTGGCGGCGATGAGCAGCAGCGGATCAAGGCCGGAGACGTGATTGGAAGCCACGAGCGCCCCACCGGTGGCGGGAAGATTCAGTGGCTCATGCACCAGATGGTGAAAACGGCGACAGAAAATGCGGTTCAATCCGTCCAGCCGGTTGAGCCAGCGGCTGCCCCAGTCCGCGCCGTTGGCGACCTCGCACAAACGCAGCAACCAGAACCACAGCCACGCGAGCAGGATAATGACCGCCGCCAGCACCATGAATGTGATTGCGGTCATGGGTGAAGCGGCGAGACTCAACCCGGGTGAACTGCCGCGGCGCGCCCGCGGGGTTCGTTCACGGTCATCAACAGCAGAAGTCCGGCGATGAAGAATCCACAGGTGGAGAGCAGCGCCAGGCGATGATTGCCGTGTGTCAGGTAAGTCACCAATCCATAAACCAGCGGTCCGATAACCGCCGCGAGCTTGCCAGCCAGGCCCCACAAACCGAAAAATTCCGCCGCACGCGCCGGTGGCGAGAACTGCCCCACCAGAGCGCGTCCGGCCGACTGGCTCGAGCCTAGCGCGAGCCCGACAAGATTCGCCACCACCCAGAAACCGGCACGGGTTTCAGTTAGGTATGCCAGCACCAGCGCCGCAATCCATACGACAAGCGTCACCGCCAGCGTGCGCACCGAACCGAGACGGTCCTGCACCAGGCCGAACAGCAGCGCGCCCACCGCGGCGGTGACATTAACAACGAGAATCAGGATGATGTTTTCCTGCATGGTGAAGCCCATCGTCTCCTGCGCATAAATAGCGGCCAGCACAATCACGGTATTAATGCCGCAGTAATACACCGCGAGCGTGACGAGAAAGCGGAACAGGTCGCGATAATGCCGCGCGTGCGCCAGCGTGTGCCGCACGCGCGCGAAACCGATGCGAAAATAGGTTTCACCCGGCGCGAGCCGCTGTGGCACAGCGCGTTCACGCAACCAAAGGAAAGTGGGGAGCGCCGCCAGCGCAAACATCACCGCAGTGATCCACATGGTCACCGGCACATACTGTTCGGCGAGAGCGCCACGCGACTGCGCCCACTGTATGTAAACCAGGCACAGGCCCAGCACCAGCAGGCCGCCGAGATAACCGAGCGACCAACCATAGCCCGAGATGCGCCCCATTTCCTTCTGGCTGGCAATCTCGGGCAGAAATGCCGCGATGAAATTCTCGCCGCTGGCGAACATCAACGTCGCCAGGATCACGAACGTCATGCCGAGTACCACATCGCCGGGTCCGACAAAACCGAGAAGCATAGTAAAGAACACGCAACCGGCGGTGGTGAGCGCAAGGAATCTTTTTTTGTGCGCGCCGCGATCGGCGATGGCTCCCAGCACCGGAGCGCTCGCCAGCACCACCATATTGGTAATGGCCATGGCCACGGTCCACAACAACGTCGCCGTGCCGCTCCGGTCCGCGCCGTTGGCGGCCACGACGCCGACGAAATAGGCATTGAACACCGCCGTCAGCACCACCGTGGTGTAACCGGAGTTGGCGAAATCGTACATGGCCCAGGCCAGCACTTCGCGCCGGGGCACCGGGAGACTGACGGGGGAAGACAGCGTTTCGGGTCGGAGATCGGTCACTGGAGTTTAATAATACGGCAAGACGAGCGAGCGCCGTGAGCAGGGCTACATTTACAACCGGAAACCGGCATGCTCGGGAGGCGAAGCCGTCTTGCCGCGCCAAGCCTGACAGTTTGTTAAAAAACGTTTCGTCCTGCTAAAACAGCCGGTAACAAGCCGGCGCCAGCGCCTCAGGGACGGTTGCCGGCCGCCGCGTCAACCGGAGAGGAGTGCACATGCAGCGTGCGCGTCGGATAGGCGAATTCGATAGCTTCCTCCTGGAAGCGGCGAAAAATAGCGAGATTGATGGCCTGCTGAATATCCATGTAAATGTTGTAGTCAGGGTCGAGCACAAAGTAGACAACCTCGAAGACGAGCGCTGAATCGCCGTATTCCTTGAAATGCGCGCGATCGAAGCGTGTCTTGGGCTGCTGCTCGACGATCGAACGCACCAGTGCCGGGATGCGTTCTAGTGTCGCGTGCGCCGTCTGATACACCACACCGATGGTAAACACCACGCGGCGCTCGAACATGCGCTTGTAGTTCCGAATACGGCTCTTGAGCAGATCGGCATTCGAGAACACGATCTGCTCGCCCGAAAGACTGCGCAGCCG